>NZ_JBIVOO010000004.1:0-32442 GCF_044754165.1 Arthrobacter sp. NPDC093139 | reverse complement strand
CGGGGCCCGCCTTCCCACTCCCCCGGCCCGCGGGGGGTGCCCCCCGCCGGGCCGCGGGCCCCCCCCCCCCCCGGGGGGCCCCCCCCCCGGGGGGGGGGGGGGGGGCCCCCCCCCCCCCGCGGCCGGTGGGCAACCATCGCCGCCGTCGCTGTTCCGGTGCTGGCAATGATCTGCATGGGCACCTTCTTCGGCTCCACCCAGACGGCCCTGAGCTCCTTCTCCGCAGCCTTCGCGACAACCGAGGCTGCCGGCCTCCTGTACTCCGTGATGGGGCTGAGTTCGGCGGCGGCAGCCATTTCGGTGGCTTACTGGCCGGCCAGGTTCAGGGTCTCAGCACGTTGGCTGGCCTGCGCCGCAGTCATGGCCGGACTGTCAGCGCTGCTGCTCCTGCCGGACTCCGCGTGGACCATGGTCCTGGTGCTGCTGGTCCTCGGCCTCCCGGTGGGGCCCGTGATGGTGACCGTCTTTGCGATCGGCGGAACGGTGGCGCCTGCCGGGCGTCTCGGAACGGTGATGACGGCGTTGGCCAGCGGCATTGTGGCCGGCACGGCACTAGGGTCATGGATCGCCGGCCAGCTGGCCCAGGACCATGGCCACGCGGCGGCCTTCAGTGTTGCGGTGGCGGCCGCAGTGGCGCTGTTCGTGCTCGGCGCCGTTGCCGCCGTCGTCGTCCGCCGCAGCGTCAGGCGAGCTGGGCTTCGATCCGCGCGGCGCTCTCGGTGAGTGCCGCGGCAACATCGGCAGGGTCCTGGGACGAGCGGATGTAGACGACGGCGACCGCTGCCGGCCGTCCGCCCGGCACCCTGACGGGGGCGGCCAGCGAGGAAACCCCGGCGATGACCTCATCGTGGCTTGCAGCGTAGCCCCGTGCGCGTGCCTCCGCAGCCTCCGCACGGTACGGCACTCCGGGGGCCAGCCGGTTCCAGTCGTCTTCCCGCAGGGCCGACTGGATGGCGATGCCGGGAGCCCCGCTGCTGATGGGATGCCGGGAACCGGGGTGCTGGACCACCGTGGCGGCAGAGTGCCGCGGCTCCACCGTGACGAGCGTGACGCAGTCCTGGTGGTCCCAGACGGCAATGAATGCTGTCATGTTGAGGGCATTGGCGAGCTGGGTGAGTTCAGGGAGGGCCGCCGTCTGAAGGTTGCGGGAGACTCCCCTCGCCAGGACCGCCAGGCCGGGACCGGGCTGCACCCTGCCGGCGTCGTCACGGACCAGCAGCGAGTGGTCCTCAAGGGTCCGCAGGATCCGGTACGCGACTGACCGGTGGACGCCCATGGCGTCCGCAAGTTCGGCGATCGTGAGGGGATTCTCGGCTTCGGCCATGATTTCCAAGGCCCTGATGCCCCTGGAAAGCGTCTGCGACGGGGAGACCTGGGCTTGCGCGGCCCGTGCACCGGCGCTGGCGATTGGATTCATGCTGTCCATCCTAGGCGGGGGAAGGGGCGGTTTATTCCCGGGTCTTGTGTTGGGGATCACGTTCGGCTAGCGTTCCATATAGGAATCGCAAGTTCAACTATAGAATACCGCCTTGAGCACTCCTCCGGTGGTGCACCACCGGATGTCATTGACCGGACTCACTCCCCATCGCACAAGGAACCGAGGATGATGGCGAAGCCGGAAGCGGCCCCGGACGTTCCGGGGCGGACCTCGGTTCCGCGCGCCCACCGCTTCCGGGGCAGCCTGGGCAGGTTCGCCACCGGCGTCGCTATCGTCACGTTCGACGGCGTTACCAAGCGCCACGGCATCACCGTGAACTCGTTCACTTCGGTGTCCATGGAGCCGCCGCTGGTGCTGGTCAGCATTGCCCGGACCAGCACGGCGCACGATGAGCTGGCCGGCCGCCCGTTCACCGTCAACATTCTGGGGGCGGAGCAACGTCAGCTGGCGATGCACTTCGCCGGCCGCCCGGGCCCCGAACCGCTGTGGGTGGAGAGCGCGACTGCCCCGCGCCTGCCCAACGTTTTGGCTTGGTTTGAATGCAAGCCGTGGGCGGCGTACGACGGCGGCGACCACACCCTCTACATCGGCGAAGTCGTGGACTTCAACTACCGCAACGGGGACGCGCTGGCCTTCGCCAACAGCGCGTTCACCACCATCCCGGAAAGCCAGCTGGGCATGGAAGACCTCCTCTGACGCACAGCCCCCGCCCGAACAACCTGCAGTTCAACGACGACTGGAGACAGAACAATGGGAATCCGCACCGGCCAGCAGTATCTCGACAAACTCAACGCCATGACACCGCACGTCGTGATTGACGGCGACGTGGTCAAGGAGAAAGTTGCGGAGCACCCTGCGTTCCGCAATGTGGCGAGGTCGTACGCGAAGCTGTTCGACATGCAGCACGATCCGCAGCACCAGGAAGCGCTGACCTACACATCCCCCACCACCGGGGACCTCGTCAACGCCTCCTTCCTGGTTCCCAAAACCGTGGAAGACCTGCGCCACCGGCGGCGCGCCTTTTCCACCTGGGCGGAAGCGTCCAATGGTTTCCTGGGGCGCACCGGGGACTACATGAACTCCTCCCTGACGGCACTCGCCGCCGCCGGGAAGTGGTTCTCCCAGGCTGACCCGAAATTTGCCGAGAACATCCGCAACTACTACGAGTGGGCGCGAGAGAATGATTCGCTGGCAACCCACACGCTTATTCCGCCGCAGGTCAACCGGTCAGTGTCCGGCTCCGAACAGCTCGGCGGCCAGCTCTCCGCGCATGTTGTCGAAGAGCGCAGGGACGGGATCGTGATCCGCGGTGCCCGCATGCTGGCCACCATAGCTCCCATCGCCGACGAGCTGCTCGTCTTTCCGTCTACGGTGTTGCGCGGCACGCCAGAGGACGCGCCGTACTCCTACGCCTTTGCCATTCCCAACGACACGCCGGGACTCCGGTACCTGTGCCGCACCTCGCTCTACAACGGCGGCAGCACCCACGACGAGCCGCTGGCCTCCCGCTACGAGGAAATGGATGCCGTGGCCATTTTCGACGACGTCTTCGTCCCGGGTGAACGCATTTTCATGCTCGGGAACCCGCAGCTCTGCAACGCCTTCTATACCGAGACCGGTGCGGGCGCACTCATGACACACCAGGTGGTGACCCGCACGATTGCCAAGAGCGAGTTCTTCCTTGGACTGGCGTCCGAGCTGGCAGATTCCATCGGCATCGACGGCTTCCAGCACATCCAGGAGGACATCGCAGAACTGATCATCGACGTCGAAATCGGCAAAGCCCTGGTGCGCGCCTCGGAGGCTGACGCCGAGCTGAACGATGCAGGCGTCATGCTGCCGAAATGGAGCACGCTCAACGCCGCGCGCAACTGGTACCCGAAGGTCGCCCAGCGCTTTCCCCAGATCATCCGCAAGTTCTCGGCCTCCGGACTCATGGCGCTCCCTGGTGAAGCAGATGTCAACAGCGGGGCGAGGGCGGACATTGACCTCTACCTGCAGGGGAAGACGCTCACGGGGCCAGAGCGGGTGCGCCTCTTCAAGTTGGCCTTCGACGCCTCCATCTCCGGCTTCTCGGGCCGGCAGTCCCTCTATGAGTACTTCTTCTTCGGCGACCCCGTCCGGATGGCCGGGGCCCTCGTCAACACCTACAACCGGGAACCGGTCAGGGCCAGGCTGCGCGAATTCCTGAAACGGACGGATTGACCTGCAGTCCGGACGTCCTTCCGGAAGTTTTTAGTGTGTTTTGGCACACATTCATGTATCCTCTTACCAACTGACCGTTCGATCAGTAAATCGCTCGGCGCCCCATCCCGGCAGCATCCCTGCCCCAGCCACGGAGTTCCAATGACTGCAGCTTCTTCCGTTGATTCCGAGACCGGCCCCAGCAGTAAGCACGAGGAACGCAAGGTCCTCGCGGGAACGCTGGTCGGCACCACCATCGAGTGGTACGACTTCTTCATCTTTGCCCAGCTCACAGGTACGCTGCTTTCGCCGCTTTTCCTCACCCCGCTGCAGCAGTCCAATCCGGGCCTGGCGCAGATCCTCTCCTTCGCCCTCATCGGCATCAGTTTCCTCTTCCGTCCGCTCGGAGCCGTCATAGCCGGCCACCTCGGAGACCGGCTGGGACGCAAGGCGATGCTGGTCTTCACACTCTTGATGATGGGGGCGGCAACATCCCTGATCGGCATTCTGCCGACGTACAGCCAGATCGGCCTCTGGGCTCCCGTCCTGCTGATCACCCTCCGGATCATCCAAGGCTTCTCAGCCGGGGGCGAGTGGGGCGGAGCTGCCCTGATGGCCGTGGAGCACGCACCGATGAGCAAGCGGGGGATCTTCGGAGCATACCCCCAGATCGGCGTCCCGATCGGCATGATCCTGGCCACGGGCCTCCTGTTCTTTCTCAACTCCAGCATGTCGAGGGAAGACTTTGCTGCCTGGGGCTGGCGCGTTCCGTTCCTGCTGTCCATCGTGCTGATCGTCGTCGGATACCTGATCAGGCGGGCGGTAGCGGAAAGCCCTGTCTTCCGCGAGATGGCCGCCCGCAAGGCTGAAAGCAAGGCCCCTCTGGGTGAGCTCATCCGCCACCACAAGAAGCCGGTCCTCTACTCAACCCTGATCTTTATCGCCAACAACGCTGCGGGTTACCTGCTGATCGCCTTCTTCATCTCCTACGCCACCAGGGCCCTGCAGATGCCCGTGCCCCAGGTACTGCTCGCCACGACCCTTGCCTCCTTCGGCTGGCTGATTTTCACGTTGGCGGGCGGCTGGCTTTCGGACCGCATCGGCCGCGTCAAGACCTTCCTGACGGGCTACGCCATCATCTTCGTCTGGATGATCCCGATGTTCGCGCTCATCGACACCAGAAACATCTGGCTTTATGGCGTGGCGCTGTTTGTCCTGACGATCGGCCTGGGACTTTCCTACGGACCCATGTCCGCCATGTATGCCGAGATGTTCCCAGCGAACGTGCGGTACTCGGGGATCTCGATCGGCTACGCTTTCGGCGCCATCCTCGGCGGCGCGTTTGCCGCCACCATTGCGGAGTCCCTGCTCCAGAGCACCAAGTGGACAGGTTCGATCGGCATTTACATCATGGTCCTGTGCGTGATCTCCGCCGTCGGCGTACTGCTGGCGAAGGAGACCAAGGGCCGCCTGCTCGGCGTCAGCCGGCACTGACGGATTGCCGTAAACAGTCAGTTCGCGTGAACGCGGGCCCGGGCCTGAGCTCCGGGCCCGCAGCCGTTGCGCAGGCATCAGGTCAGGCGTTCGCGCCGTGCAGCAGGCCTATGGCGTCGTCGTCGGTCAACTGCTCGAAGCGCCGATAGAAATTTCCCACAGCATGGAACTTGCCAGGCAGATGGAGGCACAACACATCGCAGACCCGCGAGAGGGACCGTTCCGCCTCGATCGAACCCACGGGGGCCGCAGCCACTACGCGTGCGGCGCCGGCGGCCCGGGCCGCCTCCACTGCGGCCCGCATGGTGGCACCGGTGGCGAGGCCGTCGTCGACCAGCAGCACGGTCTTGCCGCCCAGCGGCAGGTGGGCGCCGGGGTAGGAGCCGGCGCGGCGCATCAGTTCGTTCCGTTCGCGGTGTTCCACCAGGTCGAGCCATTCCTGTCTGGCGCCGGTCTCCAGGATGCGCTCCACGAGCGGCCGGTTGAGCAGCCGGACAATCCTGCCGGGCTCAGCGCTTCCCGCTTCAGACTCCGGCGATCCGGCCTCGCTCCCGCCATCTTCCTCCCTGGACGTGCCGGAGGCCGCTATCGCCCGCGCGTAGGCCAGGGCGCCGAAGGCCGTCTCCTCATGGCCGGGGATGCCGAGCTTGCGGACCAGGAGGGCGCCGTAGGGAAGGTCGAGTGCCGCGGCAGCGGCGGCCGCCACAGGGATGCCGCCCCGCGCGAGCCCGAGCAGCACGGTGTCCGGTTGGCCGCGGAATTGCGGGAGGGCCGCGGCAAGGCGCCTGCCGGCATCTTCCCGGTCCTCAAAAACCATGCCCATGGGATCCTCTTCCGGTTTCTCCACCAGTCAAATCCAGCCTACCGCCGTCGCCTGTCCAAGGACCCCTGCCTGTCCCAGGACTGTGCCGGTCCTAGCTGCCCAGGAAGCCGGCGGCGGCCTGCTTGAAGGCGCGGCTGGTGATGGCGCTGGTGTGGTTCCGCCCGGGCAACACGAGCTGCTCCGCCATGGAACCGGCTTTGGCGGCCAGCTCCGCGAGCTGCGGCATGGACGCCGCGCGCTCGTCGTTTTCACCGGCCACGAGCAGCATGGGCATGTGCGGCACGGCTTCTGCTGGGTCGTAGGGCTCGGTCTTTATGGCCTCCACCAGGGACAGCAGGGCGAAGATATTGTTGCTCGGCAGCGCCTGGGCCATTTTGAGGAGCCCGGCGGTGGACTCGTCCTCAATCGGCGTGCCGTCGGCCAGGTAATGCTGGGCGGCAACGAGGTCGAATTCGGCGAGCGGATCAGCCATGTTCGGTCCGCCCAGGACCAGCCGGTGCACGAGCTCCGGCTGGGTGGCGCCAAACTCCCAGCCGAGCCGGGAACCCAGCGAGTAGCCGATCACGTCCAGCCCGCTGGAAGGGTCACCGGCCTCGACAGGCCGGGCGCCGGCGTCGAACGCTATCTGCAGGAGGTCCGCACGGATCCGGCTCGGCGAGTAGGAGTCCATGTCTTCGGGAGCGCCGCTGCGGCCGTGTCCCGGCAGGTCCACCGTGATCACCCGCCGGCCCGCCTCCAGGAGGAACGCCAGCCAGCCGGTGTCCTCCCAGTTGAGCTTGCTGGAGGAGGAGAATCCGTGGATCAGCAGGATGGGCCGGAGCCCGGCGTCGGTCTTGGGCTCATGCACAGCGACATACAGCTGGGGATCGGTGCCCTCCACCGTGTGCAGGTGCTGTTCGCCGGTGTGTCTGCCGCTCATCATGTCAGTCCTCATCAAGTACGGCGCTCAGGCGGACCCGGCGCTTTGGTGCCTCTTCCGTCGGGACCGTGCCCACGATGCCGGCGGTGTTGTCCGGCACCTCAAACACAATCAGGGGCTCGCCGACATTGATTTTGTCGCCGGGCCCGCCGTGGATACGCACCACCTTACCCGCCTGCGGGCTGGGCAATTCAACAGCGGATTTCGTGGTCTCCACCTCGACGAGCGGCTGGTTGCGCTCCACCTGGTCGCCCGGGGAAACGAGCCATTCCAGCACGGTCGCCTCGATGAGGCCTTCGCCGAGGTCCGGCAGGGGGAAGGAGATTTCAGCCACGTCGATACTCCAATACCCGCTGGATGCCGAAAAGAATCCGGTCAATGTTGGGAATGTATTCATCCTCCAGGTCCCCGGACGGGTACGGAACGTCAAATCCCGTCACACGCTCCACGGGGGCCTTAAGGGTGTCGAAGCAGCCCTGCGTGACCAGCTGGGCAACTTCGGCCCCAAGGCCGGAGGTCAGGGGCGCTTCATGGACGACGACGGCGCGGCGCGTCTTTCGCACGGATGTCACCAGGGCGGCGGCGTCGATCGGTTTGAGCCAGCGCAGGTCCAGGATCTCGACGTCGATGCCGTCCTCGGCGGCGAGGTCCGCCACCTGCAGGCAGCGGGCCACCATCGCACCCCAGGCCACGAGCGTGACGTGCCGCCCTTCCCGCATGACTTTCGCGCCTGTGGGCGCAACGCCGGCGGCACTCAGGTCGACGTCGCCCTTCTGCCAGTAGCGTGACTTCGGTTCCATGAAGATCACCGGGTCGGGCCGCATGGCGGCGTACTTGAGCAGGTGGTACGCCTCGTGGGGGTTCGACGGGGAGACAACCTTCAGGCCCGGGACGTGGGCGAACAACGCCTCAAGGCTTTCGCCGTGGTGTTCGGGGGCGCGTATGCCGCCGAAGCTGGGAACGCGCAGCGTGATGGGCATCGGCAGGGCGCCGCGGCTGCGGTAGTTCAGCCGGGCGATCTGGCAGACAATCTGGTTGATGGCGGGATAGGCGAAGCCGTCGAACTGGACTTCCGGGATCGGATGGTAGCCGGCCATGGCGAGTCCGGCGGACATGCCGAGGATGCCGGACTCCGCCAGCGGAGTGTCGAAGACGCGGTTGCCGCCGTGTTTTGCCTGCAGTCCGTCGGTGATGCGGAAAACACCGCCCAGCCGGCCGCAGTC
This sequence comes from Arthrobacter sp. NPDC093139, assembly GCF_044754165.1. Lineage (NCBI taxonomy): Bacteria > Bacillati > Actinomycetota > Actinomycetes > Micrococcales > Micrococcaceae > Arthrobacter > Arthrobacter sp. NPDC093139. Next base: position 24,361 of record NZ_JBIVOO010000004.1, on the reverse strand, counting down.
CTCGCCGAAGACCACGGCCCTGGGGTTCTCGGTGAGGATCTCGTCGAGGGCTCGGTTCAGCGCCTGCTGCATGGAGAGCGTGAGGGTGGCTCCGCTCCGGCTTCCGGTCATGGGCGCCCCGTCCTCAAGAATTCCATTAGACATGTTCTGACTCCTCGCGCCAGCTGGCGGCCTGGGATTGCAGTGTGGGCGTTGCTTCCTGGAACACCAGGTCAAACATCTCCCTCCCCGGCCGCGGACCGAGCGCTTGGAGGCCTTCGCGGATCTTTTCCGCTTCGGCGACGGCGGAGGCCTCCGTCCGGGCGAAGAACCCCTCGTCGGCGACACCATCCGCCAGCAGTTGCTGCCGGAAGCGATGCAGCGGATCCTCGCCCGCTCCCTCGCGTTCCTCGTCCAGTGAGCGGTAGCGTCCCGGATCGTCCGAGGTGGAATGCGGGCCCCGGCGGTAGGTCATGGCCTCGATGATCACCGGGCCATTCCCGGTCCGGCAGTGGGCGAAGGCGCGCCGCGTGGCCCCCAGGACCGCGAGGACGTCGTTACCATCGACCTGAACACCCGGAATGCCGTAGCCGGCGCCGCGCGCTGCAACTGAGCCGCCGGCCACCTGGCGCTCTGAGGACAGGGAGATGGCCCAGCCGTTGTTCTGGACGAAGAACACCACCGGGGCCTTCAGCAGAGCCGCGAAGTTCATGGCCTCGTGGACGTCGCCCTGCGATGATGCACCGTCACCCAGGTACGTCATTGCCACGGCGTCGCTGCCGTCCAGCGTCTGGCCGTGGGCCCAGCCCACCGCGTGCAGCACCGAGCCGGCCACGACCGCCTGGATCGGGGCGAGGCGCGATTTTCTGGGATCGTACAGCCCGCCGTGCCAGGTGGCCTTGTGCGTGGACATGTACTCCACCATGTTGACGCCCATGGCACGGGCGACGCCCGTCTCGCGGTACGTGGGAAAGACGAAGTCACGGGCGGTGTCCACGGCGTACGCGCTGCCCACCTGGGCAGCTTCCTGGCCCAGCTCCGGAGCGTAGCCGGGAATGATGCCCTGGCGCTGCCAGGCGACAGCCGCGACATCAAGGTGGCGGACCGCGGCCATGAGCGAGTACAGCTCGCGCAGCTCGTCGGGCGCGGGCGGGGCAGCGGCGCTGCCGCCAGCCGGCAGGGGCAAAGTGTCCATAGCTGTGACCCTAGTCACAGCCTTGGCGCCCGGCAATCAACACGCAGCGGGCCCAGCAGACTGTCAGGACTGCGCAGCAAAACGCCGGCCCTGCTGCACAAATTGTGCAGCAGGGCCGGCGTTTTCCCTTGTGTGCCGCCGCCTATTCGGGAACGCGGGCAGTCGACGCGGCGCGTGATCCTTCGTCAGCCGCGCCGGATTCCGGATCGTCGGCTGCCGCCTTTGCTGCGGATTTCGCAGTTAGCCGGGCACCGAAGCGGCAGGCTGCGGCGATGCCGGCGATCAGCAGAACGGTGCTGACCAGCTGGATCCGGCTGCTCTCGGCGCTGAAGCCCACGGCGAAGACCAGCCCGAGGAGCACCAGCCCGAACACCGTCAGGGCCGGAAACCCCTTCATGCGCAGGGGCAGGAGAGTGCCGCCCCGGTCGGCCCGCCGGCGCAGGATCAGCTGGGAGACCAGGGCCGTGCCCCAGACCACCAGGCACGTCGAGCCGACAAGCTGGAACAGTGCAGGCAGGATCCGTTCGGGGAACAGCAGTTCGAGGACAGTGGCAATAAAGCCGAAAGCTACGGAGACGCCCACGGCAACCACCGGCACCTTGGCGCTGCTGAGGCCCGACAGGAAGCGGGGTGCCTCGCGGCGCTGCGACAGGGAATACACCATGCGGGAGGCGCCGTAGAGGTTGGCGTTGAGGGCGGAAAGAAGGGCCACGACGGCCACCAGGGTTATGGCCGTACCGGCACCCGGAATGCGGGCCGCATCCAGGACCCCGGCGAACGGTGAAGCGAGGGCCCCGGAGGTGGACGGGAGGACTGCCGCTATGACGAACACCGACCCGATGTAGAAGACCAGGATGCGCCAGACCACGGTGCGGATGGCCTTGGCCACGCTGTGCTCGGGATTTTCCGTCTCCGCCGCGGCGACGCTGACGATTTCCGTGCCGCCGAAGGCAAAGATCACCACGAACAGCGCTGTCGCAATGCCGCCGAGTCCCGCCGGGGCGAAATCGGACGTGATGTTGGCCAGCCCGGGGGAGGGGACGTCCGGCAGGATTCCCAAGAGGAGCGCGGCACCGATGGCCAGGAACAGCACGATGGCCGCGACCTTGAGGATGGCAAACCAGAACTCGAACTCGCCGAAGTTCTTCACGCCGGCCAGGTTGATTGCCGTAAACGCCACCATGAAGGCGAGCGACAGGGCCCAGACGGGAACCACAGGCCAGACCGAGAACAACAGCCCGGCCGCACCGAGGGCTTCCGCGGCGATGACCACCACGAGCTGCAGCCACCACAGCCAGCCCACGGTGGCTCCAGCAGTCTTGCCCATGGCCTTCTCGGCATAGACGGAGAACGCTCCGCTGTTGGGGTTCGCGGCAGCCATTTCGCCAAGCGCCCACATGACCAGGATGATCAGCGTTCCGGCGACCAGATAGGAGAGCAGGACCGCCGGCCCCGCGGCCTGGATGCCTGCGCCGGAGCCGAGGAAAAGTCCGGCTCCGATGGCGCTGCCCAGGCCCATCATGGTCAGCTGCCTGGGTTTCATGCTGTGGCCGAGTTCTACTGCCGGACGCTCTGCCGTGGACTTCATTGTCATGCCTGCGTACCTTCTTGGGGTCGGTGGGAAAGGGGGCCCTTTTGGGACGTTCCGAATTTACCGCCTTGTGGCGGACGCCACTGCATCCGCGTGTGAGACCATGGATGCAAATTGTGCAGGATAAGTGCCGGATCAGCTCCATCTTGCGCTGCGGCATCCCGAGGCGTGGGGGAATAGCGATGGTGGTCGACGGACTGGACGCCAAAATTGTCCGATTCTTTACCGATACACCGCGGGCTTCGGTGCTCGAAGCCTCCCGGGTGCTCAAGGTCGCCCGGGCCACCGTGCAGGCGCGGCTGGACCGCATGGCGGACAGCGGTGTGATCGGATCGTGGGTGCCGCTTCCGGACCCTTCCCGTTTCGGCTTTCCGGTCGTGGCGTTCTGCTCGCTGACCATCAACCAGGACCTGGGGCACGACGCCGTCGTCGAGGCGCTCGCGAAGATTCCGGAGCTTATTGAGATCCACACGGTGTCCGGCAGCTCGGACCTGATGGCCCGCATCGCCGCCCGCTCCAACCCGGATCTGCAGCGCGTACTCGACGCCATGATCGCCACGAAAACGGTCGTTCGCTCCTCCTCGGTGATCGTGCTCAACACCCATTTCCAGGGCCGGACGCTTCCCCTGCTGGAAGCCGAGGCGGCCAGTATCCGCAGGTAGCGGCGGCGGGCGCCCTGCTCTTGCCAGGCACGCCAGACTGCAACATTTTGCTCCACGTCAGGCGAGCCGTAGAATCAGTTTTAGTCATTGTGACTTTAACTAGAGGGCGATCAGCAGGATCGGCCCGATGACGCAGCGAAGCGGGTGAAAAACCGTGTACACCACCTCAGCCAACGTGGCGGAGCGGCAGATTGCGCCGCCGTCGCTGGCCATCTCCACGGTGATCTTCGCCCTCCGTCCCAGTGAGGCCTCGGGCCGTCCGACGTTGTGGCTCCCGCTCGTGCGCCGCATCCGGGAACCCTTCAAAGGCCTCTGGGCGCTCCCCGGCGGCCCCCTGACCCACTCGGAATCGCTGCAGGATGCCGCCTCCCGGAATCTGCGCGAAACCACCGGCCTCACACCCAGTTACCTCGAACAGCTGTACGCCTTCGGCGGCCTGCACCGCTCACCCACCCAGCGGGTGGTGTCGATTGTCTACTGGGCGCTGGTCCAGCCCACCGAGGCGGCGCTCACCAGCGAGTCGGAGAACGTCCGGTGGTTCCGGGCGGACAGGCTGGGGGACCTGGCCTTCGACCACAACGCGATCGTTGACTATGCCCTCTGGCGGCTGCGGAACAAGCTCACCTACGGCTCCATCGCCTACCACTTCCTCGGCGAATACTTCACCCTCGCCCAGGTCCGGGAGGTCTACGAAGCCGTCCTGGACACCCGGCTGGACCCGGCCAACTTCCGCCGCCACATCAAAGCCACACCGGACATCGAAGAAACCGGTGAGTACCTCCAGGGCGGCAAACACCGCCCGCCACGCCTCTACCGATTTACCGGCCGCCCCGGCCTTGACCCAGATAACAGGAGCACCCCATGAGCAGCGTCAACACAGCAATCCAGCTGATCACGCGTGAACAGGCCGAGAAAGGCGCAGCGGCTGCCGGCAGCACCTGCAGCCCGGCACTGGCCAAAGGCCCCTGGGACTATGACCTGGCCGAAGCCCTGGCGGGCGTCCCCGCGTACGGTCCGGGAGCCTCCAGCGCCGACGTGGCACCGCCCTCGACGCCCCGGCAGGGCCAGCTCCCGGAGGAGTACAAGCTCGCCAGCGACGCCGAGCTCGATGCCCGCATCCGTGCAGCCAAGGACGCCCTGGGCGACCGTGCCGTCATCCTGGGACACTTCTACCAGCGCGACGAAGTGGTGCAGTACGCCGATTTCGTCGGCGACTCCTTCCAGCTGGCCAATGGCGCCCTCACCCGGCCTGACGCCGAGGCCATCGTGTTCTGCGGCGTGCACTTCATGGCGGAAACCGCCGACACCCTCTCGAAGCCGGAGCAGGCGGTCATCCTGCCCAACCTCGCTGCCGGCTGCTCGATGGCGGACATGGCCGACGAGGACTCGGTAGAGGACTGCTGGGAACAGCTGGAGGAAATTTTCGGCACCGAGCCCGACGCCGAGGGCCGTGTTCCGGTCATCCCCGTCACCTATATGAATTCCTCGGCCGCGCTCAAAGCCTTCTGCGGCAAGCATGGCGGCATCGTCTGCACGTCCTCCAACGCCAAGACCGTGCTGGAATGGGCCTTCGAGCGCGGCCAGCGCGTCCTGTTCTTCCCGGATCAGCACCTGGGCCGCAACACCGCCAAAGCGCTGGGCGTGCCGCTGGAGCAGATGCCCATGTGGAACCCGCGCAAGGAGCTCGGCGGGAACGACGAACAGGCGCTGCTGGACTCCCGGGTGATCCTCTGGCATGGGTTCTGCTCCGTCCACAAGCGCTTCACGGTGGCGCAGATCGAGAAGGCCCGCGCAGAATTTCCCGGCGTCAACGTGATTGTCCACCCCGAGTGCCCCATGGAGGTGGTGGATGCCGCCGACTCCGCCGGATCCACGGACTTCATCCAGAAGGCCATCGCGGCCGCCGAGGAACCGACAGTGTTCGCGATCGGCACCGAGATCAACATGGTGAACCGCCTCGCGGCCCAGTACCCGCAGCACACCATCTTCTGCCTGGACCCCGTTATTTGCCCGTGCTCCACCATGTACCGGATCCACCCCGGCTACCTGGCCTGGGTGCTGGAGGAACTCGTCGCAGGCCGCGTGGTCAACCGCATCACCGTGGATGACGCGGTGCAGCAGAACGCCAGGACCGCCCTCGAGCGCATGCTGGCCGCCAAACCCTAGTTACCCCGAAGTGAGGCACGGATGACCACATCCAGCGGACCCCTGGCGTCCGGCCGCCGGCTGATTGTCGTCGGCAGCGGCATCGCCGGCCTGTACTCGGCGCTGCTCGCCTCGGAAGCAGGGGCCGACGTCGTGCTGCTCACGAAGGCCGCGCTCGCGGACAGCAACACGTACTACGCCCAGGGCGGCATTTCGGCGGTCCTGGACGAACCGTCGCCCGGGGACACGGTGGCAGCGCACATCGCGGATACGCTGAAGGCCGGCGCCGGCCATTGCGACCCGGACGCCGTGCGGGTGCTTTGCACCGAGGCGCGCCGGGACATCGCAGGGCTGGAACGCTTCGGCGTGCGCTTTGACCTGGACGACGACGGCGATCCCGCCTTGGGTCTTGAAGCCGCCCACTCTGCGCCGCGGATCCTGCACGCCGGGGGCGACGCCACCGGGGCGGGGATAGCCAACGCACTGATCTGCGCCGTGCTGGCCGCCCAGGCGGGCGGAAAAATCCGGCTGCTGGGCCATGCCCGCACCACGGCGCTCGTTCGGACCGGCCGGCGCGTGACGGGTGTGGAGTACCTGCACGACGAGCAGCTGAAAACCATCGAGGCCGACGCTGTGCTGCTTGCCACCGGAGGCGCCGGGCAGCTCTTCGCCCAGACCACCAATCCCTCCGTCGCCACCGCCGACGGCCTGGCGCTCGCCTGGCGGGCGGGTGCGGCCGTGACGGACCTCGAGTTCTTCCAGTTCCACCCCACCTGCATGGTCCGCAGCGCCGAAGCCACTGAATCCGAGGGCAACCAGGACCCGCTGCTGATCTCCGAAGCAGTCCGCGGCGAGGGCGCCATCCTCGTGGACGCCCGCGGCCACCGCTTCATGCCGGACTACCATGCGGACGCTGAGCTCGCCCCGCGGGACGTCGTATCCCGCTGTATCGCCCTCCATCTCGCGGCACTGGGGGATCCCAACGGCCACGTGTACCTCGACGCCCGGGTGATCGAGGCAGTCAAGGGGCCCGGATATCTGGAGCGCCGGTTCCCCACCATCACGTGGCGCACGCGTGAGGCCGGCGTCGACTGGACCACGGAACTCGTCCCCGTCGCGCCCGCAGCCCACTACTGGATGGGCGGGGTGACCACCGACCTGCACGGCCGCACCACAGTGCCCGGGCTCTTCGCCGCCGGGGAAGTTGCCCGCACCGGAGTCCAGGGCGCGAACCGGCTGGCCAGCAACTCCTTGCTTGAAGGGCTGGTCTTCGGCCGGCGCGCCGTCGAGGCGTTCCTGGCTGGTGACGTGGATTCAGCCGAATCGGACCTGCGACGGACTTCCGGCGCTTCCCCTGAATGGGAGTCGGCGTGGGAGTTCGAGAGCACCCCTGCTCCGGGGCCGATGGAGACGTCCTTCGCCAAGCCGGGGCAGTTCTCCCGCCAGGCCCTGCGGCGGCTGATGACTGCCCAGGCGGGTGTGCTCCGAACCGGTGCGCAACTGCGGGAGGCGGCGGCCGCGCTCGCGGCGTGGGCCGCCGTCGTCCGTCCCGAAAGCCTGCACACCGTGGAAGACCCGCGCGAGCATGAGGATGCCAACCTGCTGCTGGCCGCCCAGCTCCTGGTCCATGCCGCCCGCGAGCGCCGCACTTCGCTCGGGGCGCACTACCGCGACGACGGCACGCCGGAACGCGTCATGGCCGAGACCTCATACGAACCATTCAGAATGACCCGGAAAGCGAGCCTCGTCCATGACTAGCCTGACCCTCCCTGCAGCACCCGTCCGGGACATCCTGGAACGGGCGTTCGCCGAGGACGCGCCCAGCGGGGACATCACCTCGCAGTTGCTGATCCCGGCCGAGGCCCGGGCCGTGGCCGTGCTGAACGCCCGCGTTCCCGGCGTCTTCAGCGGCGGCACCGTCTTCCGGGACGCCATGCTGCTCGTCGATCCGGACACCGAGGTGGAACTGCTGGTGGCCGACGGTGAAGCGTTCGACGCCGGAACCCGCCTTGCGCGGGTCAGCGGCCGGGCCCGCAGCGTGCTGCTTGCGGAACGCGTCGGACTGAACCTGGCCCAGCGCATGAGCGCCATCGCCACGCGCACCTCCGAGTTCGTCCGGCTCGTGGACGGGACCAAGGCCCGCATTACGGACACCCGCAAGACCACGCCGGGCCTGCGTGTCCTGGAGCGTTATGCGGTGCGCTGCGGCGGCGGGGCAAACCACCGCTACAGCCTGTCCGACGCCGTGCTCGCCAAGGACAACCACCTCGCCGTGATGACCGGAGGCGACCCGGAACGGCTCACCACGCTCCTGGCGGCCGCCAAGGCGCAGCTCGGGCACACCACGCATTTCGAGGTGGAGGTGGACAGCGCAGATCAGATTGAGCCCGTCCTGGCAGCCGGGGTGGACACCATCATGCTGGACAACTTCTCCCTGGAGGAACTGCGGGCCGGTGTGCGGCAGGTGGGAGGCCGGGCCGTGGTGGAGGCCAGCGGCAACGTCAATCTCGGAACGGTCGCCGACATTGCGGCGGCGGGCGTGGATGTCATCTCCATCGGCGCCCTGACCCACACGGTCACGTCCCTGGACCTCGGCCTGGACGTCGAGCTGACGGTCAGCTGAGCCGGCCATGATCTTTCTTGACGCAGCCGCCACCACCCCCGTCCGGCGTGAAGTGCTGGAAGCCATGTGGCCCTTGCTCACCGGAGAGTTCGGCAACCCGTCCAGCCATCACTCGCTGGGCGGGGCAGCCGCAACGGCGCTCGCCGATGCCCGCAAGAAGGTGGCGGACGTGCTCGGCTGCCGCCCGGGCGAAGTGACGTTCACGTCCGGCGGAACGGAAGCCGACAACCTCGCCGTGAAGGGCATGGCGCTGGCGCGGCAGGCCGCGGACCCGGCACTGAACCGGGTGGTGATCAGCGCCATCGAGCATCCCGCCGTAGAGGAATCGGCCCGCTACCTGGAACGCTTTCACGGCTTCAGCGTGGACGTGGTGCCGGTGGACAGCACCGGGCGCGTGACCGCCGAGGCGTTGGCCGCCGTGCTGGTGTCCGAAACGGCGCTGGTCAGCATCATGCTCGCCAACAACGAGGTGGGAACGGTCCAGCCCGTGGCCGAACTCGCGGCACTGGCACGGCAGCACGGCGTGCCGTTCCACACCGATGCCGTGCAGGCCGCCGGCTGGCTGCCCGTGGACGTGAAGTCACTGGGGGTCGATGCCCTCAGCATCTCTGGCCATAAGCTCGGGGCGCCGAAGGGCTGCGGTGTGCTGTTCGTGCGGGGCCGCACCCGCGTGGAGCCGCTCGTGCACGGCGGCGGCCAGGAACGCGGCCGCCGCTCCGGCACGGAGAACGTGGCCGGGGCCGTCGGCCTGGCCACCGCGCTGGCCTTGGCCCACAACGATCAGGCGCGGCTCGCGGAACGGGTGACCGGCCTTCGGGACGGGTTCATCGCCGCGGTACTGGAGGGGGTACCGGGAGCGGTGCTGACCGGCCATCCCGTGGACCGGCTGCCGTCCGTCGCGTCCTTCTGCTTCCCGGGCACCAGCGGGGAGTCGGTGCTGCTGGAGCTGGAGCGGCAGGGCGTGGTGTGCTCCAGCGGTTCAGCGTGCGCCGCAGGATCCGACGCGCCGTCCCCGGTGCTCCTCGCGCTGGGCATAGAAGCTGAAGTCGCCCAGACCGCCGTCAGGTTCAGCTTTGATTCCTCGGTGACCGAAGCGGACCTGGACGCAGCGGCGGTGGCGGTGCGGGCCGCCGTCGGAAGCGTCCGCACCCTCGGCTCCGCCAGCAGGTAGCTGCGTCCGCGGCCGAAGCGCGCTAATCCAGCGGTGCGGCCACCCTGACCGGGTTGGTGAGTTCGCCGATGCCGCCCACCCGGCATGTGACGGTATCTCCGGCCGCGAGCCTTGCGGACGTGGCCGGGAAGCCGGTGAGGACCAGGTCGCCGGGGTGCAGCGTCATGAAGGAGCTGAGGTAGACGAGGATTTCGTCCACTTTCCAGCCAAGGTCAGCAGTGCTTGCCGGCGAGAGTTCGGTGCCGTTGTGGACGATGCTGACGGGAAGGTCGGCGGCATCCAGCCCCGTGACGATCCAGGGGCCTGCCGGCGTGAAGGTGTCCTGGCTCTTGGCACTGAGCCAGAGGTCGTCGGACTTCTGCAGGTCCCGGGCGGTGACGTCGTTGCCGATCGTGTAGCCCAGGATGGCGCTTCGTGCAGTGTCGAGGGTCAGGGCTTTGGCCTTGCGGCCGACGACGACGGTCAGTTCCGCTTCCGGCTCCACCAGGCCGGCTCCGTGGGGCAGTTCAATCGCCTCACCGGGGCCGACGACACTGGTGGCCGCCTTGTGGAAGGCCTGGGGCGGGAGGTCACGGCCTGCCCGGCCGGTGTTGTGGGCCATGCCCAGTACATTGCCGGGGACGCTGGGGGCAAGGAATCGGAAGGCGTCCTGCGGCACCGTGGCGCCGGGCTCCCAGCCGGCCCGCGGCGCACTGCCGGCGTTGGCCGGCGAGCCGGGGAAGGGGCTGTCGATGACCGTCCACTGCCGCCCGGCGTCGGTCTCAAATCCAGGGGCCGAGTTGGTGACATAGAACTGTTCGCCGTATTCACCACCCCGAGGTGTCGTCCCGTCAGTCGGGGAGGAAAGGGGGCGGACACGGGCTATCCGGCGCGGGGGAGCAGGAGTCATTCAGCCATCCTAGGCACGGGCAGGTGCCCGCACTGAACTCCATGCCGCCGACATTGCGCCGCGTCAGTACAGTTCGCCCACCGGGATGTCGACTGCGAGGCGGTTCTCGGGACCGGCCAGCGGGCATGCCCAGGCCTCGTTGTAGGCGCACGAAGGGTTGTACGCGAAGTTGAAGTCCAGCACGAACGCCGCATCTGGGCCCGAGCCGCGGACGCCGTGAAAGGCTCCCTTGATGGTGTCCAGCAGGTACCTGCCGGCGCCATAGCTGCCGCCAGGCTGGCCTGCGGTGGCGTCGCGGAACGGCACGAAGATTCCTCCGCCGTAGCCAATGAGCTTCCAGACAGCCAGCTGACCCATCTCCGGCAGGTCGAACGTTCCCAGCCGCAAGAACCTGACGAGGCCGTCGGTGCCGGTTTCCACACTGATCTCGCGGCCGGCTCCCTCCTTCGTCAGGGGCACGTGGAAGCGGTAGATCGGATCGTAGTCGGCCGTCTTGAGGCCGCCGAAACTCGCCTTTGCCTCCGCCGTGAGGGCCGACGCCGGGTGCGTGGCGAACATGCGGTCCCGCTCCTGCCGCCAGTACGTATGCGCTTCCGCGGGGTTGTCCGCGGCGATTCTGCGGACATTGTCATACAGGGCAAACGTGCGCAGCCGCCAGTCAGCAACGTCGACGGCGGACATGCCCGCCAGGGTCTTCTCCGCTGCGTCAAGCTCGTTTTCCGCCATGTCCACAGCCTAGCCTCCTTTCCGATCCCGGCACGCGCGGATCCCGGCAGGCGCCGATCCCGGTTGGGACAGCTCCGTCCGCGAAACACGAAGCCTGAAGACCCTGGCCGGCCGGTGCCGCGCACTAGGCTGGAGCCATGACTGGGATGACAGCTTCCCGCAGGACCGGTGCGGCCGCGGTCGCGCTGCTCACTGCGACCCTCGTGGCCGGCTGTGGCAATGACAGCAAGGGTTCCCCGGCCTGGACCGTGGAACCAAGCGGCGGCAGCGCATCCGCCGGCGCAACGCCGGCAACAGGCTCCCCGACTGCCACCGGGTCAGGCGCCCCGTCCGCCCAACCCGGCGCGACGGCGTCGGCCTGGAAAGTTTTCGCCGATCCCGCCAAGAAAGTCAGTTTCGAACTGCCGAAGGAATGGATAGCCCAGGCTGTGGAGCCGGACAAGGGCACACTGCCGGGCGCAGTGAAGATCGAGGTCAAGGACGCCGAGGGTACCTATCTGGCCACTCTCCAGACCGGGCTGCCGGAATCCGCGCCCGCAACGTGCACCGCCGCCGCCAGGAAGTCCTATGTGGTGGTCAGCAGTGTGCCGGTGGACCTTCCGCACAGCGGCGGTGAAGGCACGATTTCCCCGCATGTGGTGTTCCGGGTGATCCAGGGGTACCGGTTCTTCGGCTCCTACGGAATCACGAACGTGGTGGGTGGAGCCGACTCCAAGGCGTGCCAGCTGCAGAACGTGGTCCGCGGGCTGGAAGGCCAGGGCAATTACTCCTTCAGCGATGTGCGGTCCCTGAAGTCCTTCGCGCCGGACGAGAAGGTGGCGCCCGCGAAAGCCTTCGACACGCTGGACCAGGCCGCGGACTACGTGAACGAAGGCTCCGAATTCGCCAACGTCCAACGGATGCTAATGTCTCTGGAGATCAAGAACTAGTCCGCTGCCGCCGGCATACCCAACGGTCCGCAGCTGCGACTGGCTTCCACTTACCTCACACTCCGGAGATTAATGGAACGCACTGTGGCTGCACGCCTGGTCTTTCAGACCGTGGCCGATACCAAGGCGGCCTTGGCCATTTCCGTGGCCAGGAATCCGGGCTACACCTCCCTCGACGAATCCCTTTCAGTAGCTACCTCTGATTCGGGCGGAGACCAGCAGGTTCCCTTGACTGAACTTTCCGACCACCACGGCGGCAGGTTCCACTACATGGAGTTCGCCGATCCCACGGAAGTCACCGTGGACTATACGGCCACCGTCAAGGGTTTCGCCGAACCGGAAGAGGCATCCCTGATGGAGCTCATCCGCTACGTCCGGCCGAGCCGGTACGCGGAATCGGACCGGCTGCTCCCCACGTCCTACGCGGAATTCGGCGGCATGCAGGGGCAGGAACTCCTCCGCGCCGTGCGCAACTGGGTCTGCAACGAGCTCCGCTACGTCAGCGGTTCGTCCCGCGGAACCGACGGCGCAGTGGAAACACTCCTGAACCGCCGCGGGGTCTGCAGGGACTATGCCCATCTGGCCATCTCCCTGCTGCGGGCCAAGAACGTTCCGGCGCGCCTGGCCGCGGTGTACGCACCCGGCCTGTCGCCGATGGATTTCCATGCCGTGGCTGAGGCACACGTCAACGGCGGGTGGCATGTCATAGATCCCACAGGGCTCGCCCCCAGGGAGACGATGCTGAGGATCACATCCGGTCGCGACTCCTCTGACACGGCCTTCCTGTCCACCGTGGGCGGAAGCCTGTCGCTGCGCGAAATGAAGGTCACCGCGGTGGTCAACGGAGAGTTGCCGGCCGAGGACCCGGACAAACTCGCCGTCCTCCGCTAGGCATGTCTCCCGTATCGGGCAGCCTGGTATAGGGTCGGGCGGTATGGGGCTGCGGCTTGTTCAGGTGAATTTCAAGGCTCGGGATGACTCAGCGCTCGGCCGGTTTTGGGCGGAGGCGCTCGGCTGGGGCGTTTCGAGCGAGGGACCCGGCGTGACCAATGTCGAACCCGCGGGCATCGTCTGGCCCGATCCCGCCGCCGTCTGCATCGATGTCGTCACCGTCCCGGACCCGGAGACGGTGGGATACCGCGCGCACCTGGATCTCGCCGCCACCTCCACGGCCCACCAGGCGGAGCTGGTCGCGCACCTGGTTGAGCTCGGTGCGACGCACGCCGGCGTGGGCCAGGGTGATGTGCCGTGGACGGTCCTGGCCGACCCGGAGGGCAACCTGTTCCGCGTGCTGGAACCTCGGTCGGTCTACCGTGACACAGGGCCGATCGCAGCGGTGGTGGTCAACTGTGCGGATCCGCGGGCCATGGCCCGGTTCTGGGGCGAGGCGATGGACTGGACCCTGCACGAGGTGACCGACGATCATGCGAGGCTGCGTTCGGGCAAGGGCGTCGGACCGTACTTGGAGTTCCTTCGCACACCCGTCGTGAAGACCGTGTGTGGCCGTGTCCATCTCGACCTGAAGCCATACCCCGGTGATAATCAGGCGGCAGAGGTGACCCGGCTGCGGGATCTGGGCGCCACTGACGCCGACGTCGGCCAGGGCGATGTGCCATGGGTGTGCCTCGCCGATTCGGAGGGCAACGAGTTCTGCGTCCTCACCCCGGGCTGACGCAGAGCCCCCCATGCCCCAAGCGCTGGCTAGCGTGGCAGGGAATTGCGCAGTTTCGCCGTCAGCCTTAGCAGCTCCCTCTGTTCGGCAGCCGTCAGCGCCGGTGAGATCAGCTCGGCGATATCCCGGACGTGTTCGCGGCCAATCTGTTTTTGCAGTTCCGCCCCTTCGTCCGTCAGTTTCACCAGGATGCCCCGGCCATCGTCCGGGGCCGGCATCCGCGCCACCAGTCCCCGCTTTTCAAGCCGCTCAACCAGCCTGCTGAGGCTGGACTGGCTCAGCAGCACGTTGTCGTTGAGCTCGTTCAGACGCAGCCAGCCGGAGGGGCACCGGGACAGCGTGAACAGGACGTCGTACTCATTCACAGCCAGAGCCTTGAATGCCGGCCCCGACTGCAGGCGCCGCATCACGGCGACCTGCGCGCGGAACAGGGATTCCCAGGTCTCGGCCGCGAGACGCACCGGTGACGCCGCCGGCGTCGTCCGGGCGGGCATCACGCCTCCCGGGCCGGCGCCGAGGCGGAAGAAGCGGCAACGGCTTCCGTGCCTGCGTCCTGGGCGGCCATCCGTGCGGCCACGCGCCCGGCATGGGTGGGCGGATCCGGTACATGGGCCGGCTTCAGGGCCGCATACTCTTTGCGCAGCACCGGCAGCACCTCTTCGCCGAACAGGTCGAGCTGCTCCAGAACAGTCTTGAGCGGCAGGCCGGCATGGTCGATCAGGAACAGCTGGCGCTGGTAGTCGCCGAAGTACTCACGGAAGGTGAGGGTCTTCTCGATGACCTCCTGCGGGCTGCCCACGGTCAGTGGAGTCTGCGACGTGAAATCCTCGAGGGACGGGCCGTGGCCGTAGACCGGGGCGTTGTCGAAGTAGGGCCGGAACTCCTTGACCGCATCCTGGGAGTTCTTCCGCATGAAGAACTGCCCTCCGAGGCCGACAATCGCCTGGTCTGCCTTGCCGTGGCCGTAGTGCTCATAGCGCTCGCGGTAGAGCCCGATGAGCTGCTGGTAGTGCTCCTTGGGCCAGAAGATGTTGTTCGCGAAGAACCCGTCGCCGAAGTAGGCGGCCACCTCGGCGATCTGCGGCGTGCGGATCGAGCCGTGCCAGACAAAGGGGGCAACGCCGTCGAGCGGCCGGGGCGTTGAGGTGAAGTTCTGCAGGGGCGTGCGGAACTTGCCGGACCAGTTCACGGTGTCCTCATCCCAGAGCCGGCGCAGCAGGCTGTAGTTTTCGATCGCCAGCTCCACCCCGTCCTGGATGTTCTTGCCGAACCAGGGGTAGACCGGAGCGGTGTTGCCCCGGCCCAGGACCAGGTCCACCCTGCCGTCGGCTAGGTGCTGCAGCATGGCGAAGTCCTCGGCGATCTTCACGGGATCGTTCGTGGTGATCAGCGTGGTGGCCGTGGAAAGGATAATGCGCTCGGTTTGGGCCGCAATGTAGGCAAGGGTGGTCGTGGGGGAGGAAGAGAAGAAGGGCCGGTTGTGGTGCTCGCCGAGGGCGTAGACGTCCATGCCGATTTCCTCGACCTTCTTGGCGATGGCCACCGAAGCCTTTATGCGCTCGTTCTCGGTGGGCGTCCGGCCCGTCGTGGGGTCCGTGGTGATGTCGCTGACGCTGAATACGCCGATCTGCATGATGTGCCTTCCGTTATCCGAGCTCTTGTTATAACTCTAACCGATAGATGCATATGCATCTATCGTCCTCTATAACGTTCGGCGTGGGAGGTTATTCCCGGGCCCTTCCGCGCCGTGGCGTACCGGCGCCTGCCGTCTGACGGTCGCTGGGAACGGCCGTCAGGAGCGGTGGCCCTACGAGGTGGTCTTGTCCTGGCGATTATGGTCAGCCGCAGGCCGCGATTCCTGCTTCTGGCGGGACCGCTCCAGCGCGCGGTAGACGGTGGAGCGGCCCACGGAGAACAGTTCGGCGATCTCGGACATGGTGTGTTCGCCATTGGCGTGCAGTTGAACCAGATGTGCTTCCTGCCTGGGCGAGAGTTTTGGCTTCTTCCCGCGCAGCCGGCCTTTGGCCTTGGCTACCCTCATGCCTTCCCTCGTGCGTGCGCGGATGAGGTCGCCTTCAAATTCAGCGACCATGGCCAGGACATTGAACAGCAGCTTGCCGATCGGGTCGGCGGGATCATGAACAGAACCGCCGATGCTGAGTTTTACTCCGCGTGCGGCCAAATCATCGGCGATCTGGTGAGCATCGCGGACGGAGCGGGCGAGCCTGTCCAGCTTGGTTACGATGAGGGTGTCGCCTTCTCGGCACGCTGCCAACGCTTCACGAAGGCCTGGGCGGTTCGTGTTGCTGCCGGTCAGGCCGTGGTCGACGTAGATCCGTGAAGCCTCGATGCCAAGGGCCTGAAGGGCGTCCCGTTGCGCTGTGAGGTCCTGTTCGTCTGTGGAAACCCTGGCGTAGCCGACCAATAGTTCAGACATGAGTAGCAGTGTCTCATATCACACCCCGTCCCCGGACAGGCCGCCGGACAGGTCTTGTGGGACAGTTGTCGGGTCCAAGCTATGATCGCTCAGGTGGCTGCGGGGTTAGCCCGGTATGGGACCGGCTTGCGGGACGTTATGCGGACGGACCACTTACGGACGTTTTTCCACGGTCCGAGGATGGTATGCGTGCATTGACGACCACTTACTCACGTGCGAAATTGATAGCGGCGTACAGAATATGCGCTCTTCCGAGGGGGCGCGATGCATGGCAGGCAGTCCATCAGGTTCACATTTCCGGAAATCCAAGAGTTTTGGGACCGACTTGTCAGGAGGATGCTGATCAGCTCGGCACTCTGGCTGATGCTTATACTCGCCGCTATCGGAACAAGGCAGGGGATGGGCGAAGGCCCTTACCTGGTAGTCCTCCTGGCGTTTGGTGGACTGCAATTAGCACTGTCACTCGCTTATTGGAACAAGGAAAACAAACTGATTCCTCGCATTAATGCGAGATTGGCCATCGAATTTATGCTGCGCACAGGCACCCCAACACCCCCGGAAGACCTAGACATCCTTCAGGTTAAGCAGACCGTGACTGCGCGTGATGATACTGGCGCCATACACCGCTGGATCGTAAAACGCCGACGTGACGTGTTCACGCTCACGTCCGCATAAAAGACACGAATATCCGCTTGAACTTGAAGGGACACCAAAAGCTATTGGCCAAGCGAGCCTTATTTCGTGACTCTTAACCCG
Organism: Arthrobacter sp. NPDC093139; assembly: GCF_044754165.1. NCBI lineage: Bacteria > Bacillati > Actinomycetota > Actinomycetes > Micrococcales > Micrococcaceae > Arthrobacter > Arthrobacter sp. NPDC093139. Next base: position 7,586 of record NZ_JBIVOO010000004.1, on the reverse strand, counting down.
CCGATGTCGTTCAAGTTCTCGGCGGGCGGAGCGGACACCGCTTCTCGGACTTTCTCAAGCGTGGCAGGACCTGCCGCGATTTCAATCGGGCCGGCGGCAGAGCTCAGCGTCATGGCTTGGAACAAGAATTGCTTCACATGTTTCTTGTCCTGGCGGTTGAGGCTCCTTGGCAGAGACGTAACCTCAAGCCCAGTGAGTACCGTGCCTCGGCCGGAGGGTTCAAGGGTGTCATAGACCGAAGGCTGAAAATGAATTGTCCCCGGCGCAAGCGTTGCAACGCCCATGTTCCAGATTGCGCTCAACGATCCCGGACGGGCATCAGGATACCGGAGGTACATCACCACCTGTCCTGCTTCAGCGAGTCTCTTCTCGGTCTTCTTCCATCTCCTTACGAAGACGTACCCAATCACCGCTACGCTGATCACCCAAAACGTCGCGCTCACGGCCGCTTCATCAAAGGAGTCCCCGAAGGCGAGCTGAACCGTAAAGACAACGCCCCACCCCGAGGCCAAGACAAGCATGGTGAGCAGAATGGGATGCTTGTTCCACCACGTCGTCATGAGGGAAATACTAGGCGGATCAGATCACCTTCGGCCTTCAGGAATCGGATGCAGGACTGCGCGGAGGCAGCGCGTCTGAGCTAGGTCATTGGCTGCTGCTCCTGCGGCTTCTGTGAATCCAAAGGTTTCGGGCAACCTCGATGAGCACTAAAACGATCACAACCGTTCCCACCATCGCCGCAAAATTTGGATGATTCGGAGGGAACATGAAGGACATGACCAGTACCGTCACGCCGATGCTAACAATCAGGCCCACGATGGATTCGATGATTTCTCGTTTAGTCATATAGCCCCTTGGAGCCGGACAGCAGACGGCTTGGTGCATTCTTGTGAGAAGCATATTCTCATGCCGCCCTACATGAAACGAGAGCGCCCGCAGAAGGTTCCTTGGCCAGCGGAACCTCTCACGCATCGGGTATCCGTCGCTCACCGGCCATGTGCGTTCGACCCGGTCGGCAACGATGGAAATTCACCCTGTTGTGCCTCGTGCCAACTGAGCATCACGTGCTCGCCTGGGACAAGCTCAAGAGACTCATGCTCCCCCTGAACGATGCAGGAGAAATGGGCAGAGCAGTCTGCCGCCACACCTTCAATCTGGATAGAGTCCCACTCTTCTCCTGATTCCCAGGTCTTCACGATCTCGTTGCTCCGAGCTTGTCACCGACAATAGCCACCGGCCATGCGCGAGGCTCACCAAAGATTTCCGGGCGTGAAAGCCCATGCTGTGCAGAGAATGCAGATCACCCCGAAGATCCAAGGGAGAATCTTTACGCAGTAAAGGGCAAGCTTTGGAGCGTCGGGTCGAAACGGGCTTTCCCCTTTCCTGCGGTAAAACCAAATCATTAGTCCCCAAAAGATAAGAAAGATAGCGCAGACGACTGCAAGGAATACTTCTCCGACGCTGGCCGTCTCGGTAAAATACGTCATGTCCCAGAAGTCCACTAGGTCTCCTCGTAATCATTTCTCGTGAGGGCTGTCTTATTGCGTCAGAACTGGGGCGAACGCTTTTCGGCCCGATCAGGGGTTCACGGACGAACGGGTCTTCTACACACTTGCCTATTTTTGAGCGACCTTCCGGTTGTGAACCAACCTGATGATCACCGGAGGGACCACCGCCGTAACGAAGAAGGCAGCGAACTCCAGCGTCGAGTCCCCTCCCTGGGTTAGCGAGTACAAGAGAGAGCCTGCAGCCACCGCCAGTACTCCGCTGAGAAAAAGCCACAGGCTTGCCTGGGGTTCCATCGGTCCAACGTATGGGATTCTCTTATTGGTGTGGTCTAGAACCTGAACGAGGGCTGCAGCGGTAAATAGGGCACTCGCTGCCATCAAGACGACTACGGCAATAATGCTCATTGATGCTCCTAGAGGCATGCCCCGCCGAATACTACTATTCAAAGACTACCCACGAGACATTCTCGGGGAATGAGTACTGGATACCTGCTTTTCTGCGCGTCGGCGCCCTTACGTAGTGCCTGTGGCTGACTGCCCGCTGAACGTCGCTTTTGTCCTTCCTCAAACCGGGTATCAGTCACTGGGCCGGCAATGTCATCGATCCGACTCCTCTGCTTCGCGTGAGCGCCATAAGCATCACCCAGGAAGTGCGTCCTTACGTTCCAGCGTCGGTGCCGCCTCTTAGGATGGTGGCGCACGCCTAACGAAGGGGCATTGATGTTCGGTCGAAACGCGGATTACCCAACTGCTGTTGCTAGTAACGATGATGAAGGCGTGGCCGCCGCAATCGACTGGTGCGTGAAACATGCAGAGGCTGGTGACATGATCTCCGTATGGACGCCGCTCAAGTCCAACCTCGAAAATCGGCCCCTTTTGGATTCCTTTGTCCGACGGCATCGAAATGTTGAGCACATCGCAGGTCGTGGTGGTGGCACGCCGTCCGGGACCGGGCCGGTGCTGATGGCGTGGGCCGACATGCAGGACATCGGCGAATTGGTGCGCTACTCCGGTGGCCTGCGGGCGCTGTGCGTCATCAGCTGGAATGAGAAGCTGCGTCCTTGGGTCACTGCCATGAGCCCGGCCATCCTCGGCAACGGATCGGCATGGAAGGATCAAACGCCCGACCTCGATCCGGTCCTGGTTGAAGCGCTCAAAGGGTTGACGCTCACCGTCAACCACAACAACACGATCTCGGCCGGCTTTGAGAAAGACCAGGTCGTCGGCGTCCTGCTTGCCTTGCGCAACGCCCGCATTCCAATGAACGCGGACGCCATACAAGGCTGGGCACTCGCTCATGGATGGTCTGGGAAGAACGCTGAGCGGCTGGCACAATACGCACGAGACATAAATGACGGTAAGAGGCCACGCACGCGGAGCGTGATCCGTGGTGACTATATCGAAACGCTGAGGCGGCTGGCGGCTGGGGACGAAGACGACGACAACTAGGGGATCTGCTGTACGACTGAAGTGTCCCAAGGAGCGTTCCGATACGGATACGCCTGTGGGCGCTAACGGCGCCAAGCATAATGCGAAGAACGTTAAGGTGCCTCGTCATTCTGGTTTCACTGCCACCGTTTTGTTCGTAAAGTGCCCGCTCAATCCCGGAGCTACGGGCGGTGCCATGCACGTCCGTGGCGATAGCGTGCAGCCGTACCCGGGAGGCCGGCGGGCCCGAGGTCTATAACATCCAGGATGCCTCGTTCAGCGGGTGGCACGAAGTCTGGATCTGCCCACTGAGGCGGACCTCCCCGTTCTTCTCGGGTTCTTTCCATGGCCGGTTCAACAAACGGGGAAACCGAATCAACGTCGTTCGCTTCTCTAAAGACAGGGATTCCTGGGAAGGCATGCCCAGCGAAGGCCAGCAGAGCTGCACCCGAATAAGAGGTGTCAGCTTCGCTCTGCGGTAGTGCAGAACTGGCGTCCCACAACCAGGAAGCCCGGGCGAGATCACGGAAGCCCCCATGATCCAAGGCGTTCACGGCGTCAATACCGTGCGCAGGACAGTACTCATCAGCCGGGATTGCTCCGACAGTCCAGTCGGGACCTTCATCCAGATCGCGACGCTTTGCTTCCACCAGGCAGACGCATCCGGATGTTTCACTGTCCTTAAGCGTTAGGCCGCCTCCGCCGTATGACCTAACAAAGTCCTCAGTCCAGACGGGTCCCTCTGCACTGGGTAACTGCCAAACGGTCGCTGCCAACTGCCGGTGCGCCCACCACCGCCACACATACTGGGCCCCCCAGAGGACCGCCAGCAATGTTGCAACGCCCGCGAGGGAGGCCGTCGACGGAGCAAAGATGGTTTCGGGGGCTACCGTGACTCGGCCGCCGCCGTTGGCCAACTGGACCATAAATGCCGCCCACATCGGAAGGGACACAACCGTCAGAGCTGCCACGACTCCGCGACCACGGCTCAAAGCGCGGCGCTCGGCCGCCAACGCCATAGTTCCTACATGCACCGTGCTGCCGTCCCTCAGCCGCTCCGCAAGAGAGCGAACCTTCCTGAGTTGCCCGAGCGATGACCTGATCTCCCTACCCGCCAAAAGCCACCCCACCAAGGCGCCTGCAGCCCACACAGGCGTAGATACCGACCCGCCAATTGCGTGCCCCACCGAGCACGCCGTGAAGACCACCAGCGACGCGAACGCCGCCCGCCTGCCCACAGCCCAGCCGAACGCGGCGAAGTAGACAGCTGCAAGAGTCGTGGCAATGACGGCGACTTCCAAAGGCAGCAGTGTTGCGTCCGGGCCCGGCGGCGGCGTAGCCTCCCAACCCCGGTCAGCCACGAAGGCTCCGGCCACCGTGCCCACACCTGCCAGCCAGGCAATCAACGTCACCCGGAACCCGGAACCACGCCTTGGCAAGTCTGACCAATCCGACCTGGTCGGCCTGAGAAGTTCACGAACATTACTCATGGCATCATCCTGCCCGAATAACCTTCCTCAGTCCGACGCACCTGAAACGAGCAACTCCAACAACAAGCGCTAGGTGTGCTCACCGCAGCGATTCCACGCCCGCTTGTTGCTCCCGCCGTAGGATCCTTTCCATGCATGTAGCAGCATCGGACGAGCGCGACAGCCAATGGGAACGACGCCGGAGCACTTTCCGCGTCTACTTTTTTACGGAACCAGGACCAGGTTATTCGGTCAGCACCTTCGATGTAGCGGATGCAACGTTCACAGAAGCCAAGACCTGGGCGGACGATGCGGCAGGCGACAGAAGGTACTCAATCGCACTGGTTTCTTCTGATGAACATAGACAGCGAGGAGTAGTCTGGCTGCTCGGTCACGACCTGAATGACATCTCGTAATAGGTTCCGAAATCGACAGAATCAAGCTTTGGCTCGATAGCGATATGTCGCTGATTCCCGGGGTTGTAGAGTTCCAACTACTGGCGTGAAGAGGAGCAAGGTGAAGACTGGACTCAAAATAGGGATCGCATTTGCCATAACCGTCGTTGCCATATTCGTCTTGGCCTTTTTTCGACCAGAATTTATGGCTATACCTGGAACGCTTTTCGTCGTCTTCGCGGCATACACGGCCTACACGCATAACGCCAGGAAGTCTGGCCGTAACTCCAGTTAGCTCGGAGGGCGGGTGACAATCTAGTCCTGCATGGTCTGCGACGAACGGCTGGAGCCTCAAGTCTGTCCGTCTTCCTTTTCAGGCAGATTGGCGTGCTCCTGCGCCCTCACGCGGGCCAGCTGAAAAAATCCTCCGATGAAAGCAACCGTTGCGACGAGTGGGGTCCCGATCACGTACCAGTTGGGGTTCTCCTCAAACAGGAGCGGCAGTATTACGGCCCACAGAGCGGCGGTCAAAATGCCTGTAAAAATCAGAGCACCCTTGACTTGGATGGACGAGTATTGACCCGGTTCCGTCTTCCTCCAACTAAATGGCTTCATCCAAGAACCTAACTACCTTTACTCAGGCAAGGCAATCCCAATCAGTCACCACGCCGTGCAGCGGTCCATGATGACCCGGCAAAGGGTCGGCTTGCGCCGCGTTGCAGGACCGTTCGCGGTGCTTGGTCGCTCATGGCGTGGGCTGCTACAACTGGCCTATGGGATGGCTAGACAAATGGTTCGATGAAGAGGACTGGCCGAAGGACCCGCGCCTGGATGCTTTTCGAGATGGCGTGTGGGAACTGTCGCTGAACGGCGAATCTATGGGATGGGTTACTACCGGAGTCATGCCTATGCGGTCGTTCCCCTTCTTCTGGTTGAAGCAGGAGCGGATGTGGACGCAAGTGCACTGGCTCGATGGGAAGCACGAATACCTAGAAGAGGACTACGGTCCCGATTGGCCCGCTGCGGAGGAATTGCGGGGCGGGTACTTTGTCACCTCCCATCCTCAAACCCACCTCGACTTCCGGCTCGACGCAACAGCCGTTACCGGCCCCGGCCGTGATCGGCTCTGGGGGGAGTTGGAACATGGCGTGGAACCGTACAACCGGAATACATAGCTAGCTTTAATGTATGCGCACTTTCCCGGAGTTGGCCCCGGCTTACTTCAACGCTGTCTAGGCTGGGTGAGGCGTTGGCGCGCTAGAACATGGCCCTGAGTTGCGGTAGCTCAAACTCTGTCGCACCGGTCCCATATAAAGGTTCCCGAGGCGAAGGCATGGACTAGACCTAGCCGTCTGTCCCGTAAAGGGTTCCGCTTAGGGCAGCCACCGGACCACCCTTTAAGCCGAGCCGCCAGTTGACCTTAGTCGTCCCATTCATCGCGCAGCGACTTGCGCAGCACGTCCACCTGCACGGTCAGCGCGCCAAGCAATTCCTCACGACTGAGTCGATTAGTGGTTCTGTATGACCACGCAACGTCGCCGTCTCGGTCCAGAACTTTTAGGAGGATGAAGGCCTCCAGCGCAGTCTCGCCTGGCTCAAGGGCATGCACTTCGAGCCCGTTAAGTACTTGCTCGACCGGTACTCTTTGTTCTCCCTCAGCCGGAGCTCCTGAATGACTTCCCATGAAGGGAAAGACTACACGCGCAAGCGAGGGGGTCTGCGTTGAAAACCCGTCCCCGTAAGGGTTCCACAATCGGAGAGTCCGCGCAGCGCCGGATTCCAGCGGGAGGCCAAGCCCGCTCAACCGATGGGTGCATCATTGGAGCATGTGGAAATGGCGGACCATGCGTCCGAAGTTAGATCGGCAGTGGGAAGCTCGGAAAGCCCGAGTGCAGGAGCTGGAATCACTCCCCGAGCCAGGCTACGGATACGGACCGCAATGGGAAGCCATCATCGCAGGTCGCCGAGAATTCACGGGCAGAGTACTCAGCGGGCCGTACGTGGGGCACGATCTCTTGATCAAGGTGTATGGCGACGCTGCACTCGACCGTGAGTACGTGCCGGCCGACTTCTCATATACGGCCGACTACTGGCTGGTTGATGAGGATAATGCTGGTCCCGGCGACGACGAGTATGACCCGTCGTTTGACACCCTCGAGGAGCTCCAGGACTGGCTGCACGACACATCAATCGATTGGCACTCACCGTACATTTCGCTCGCGCGGATAGGGAGACTGTCGGGTTATGACGGGATGCGAGTGCCGTAGCCGCAGCTGGGCACGGTCGGCAGGTTGCCCATTATCGCGGCCGCCAGAGAGTCCGACAGCCCTTCCTCAAAAGAGGACCGTATGGATAACCGATAAGATCCTCTAACGCATGTGCTTACATGTCCTGACGTTGCTCAGTGTCGCGGGGGAGAACATCATGAAAAATTGGTCAACGCCAGCAAAGATTCTGTTCTGGTTTGGAGCGGCAGTCCTCGCTTTTCTCATAATCAGGCTGATTCTGCCGGAGTCTTTGTTTTTCCTCGCTGCGATCCCGGGTGCCATTTTCGTCGGATACATGGCTAATCTCGGCGTCCAGCAAGTCCGGAATCCGCCCAATCCTCACTCAGATCCTCAGAAGCCGGAGGGCTGATCGGTTCGATAAGGCTTGGCAGGAGACGGGGAGGCCCCATCGGCTGGAGACTTGACCGCTAGGTGTACTAACCCGGTTGGTTGATGACGCGGCTGACGGGTGAGGCGCCTTTGAGTGCGGTGTGGGGCCTGCGCTGATTGTAGTGCTCG